>NZ_VLKF01000002.1 GCF_007994135.1 Modestobacter roseus | reverse complement strand
GTCTGGAGCAGCGGCACCAGCGTGGACATGCTGCCGGAGCCGATTTCGGACAGGACAGACTTGTTCGTGACAGGCTCCCCGCGCGCGATCAGCGCCTCCGCAGCAGCAGCCACGGTTTCCGGGGTGATGGTGGACTTACGGGCCATGGTGGCTCCTTACTGTAATTTTGTAATGTATCGTAGCGCGCTACAGATTACATTACATTACAGTATGGAGAACAGGCTGTGAATCCTGATTTTCCGGTTATCCACATTCCTGTCCGTGCGGCTTCGCGGCCTCGGCCACGAGCCCGTCAAAGAGCGCCACCCACTCCGCAGATGTCATGTCTCCCGACTCGTCAGGAGAGACCACATCGACGACCTCATCCTCGCCTTCGCGCGCGATCCGCCTCTCCTCAGCGACGATCTCGTCGTCAGTGGGCCCCAGCGTTGCACGAACATTGACTCGAGTTGCGATATCCTCTTGCCCACGACCAATCTCCTCCTCGGCGCTCTCGGTGAGGGAGAGACGACGCCGCCGCGCCCACATCCAAGCGTCAGTCATGGGGACCTCGCGACTCGCTGAGCCAAAACCCTGAATCCGGACTGGAGCAGGAGGATCATCCTCCTGCTCTTCGGGGAACAGCTCCGAGAAACGAGCGGCGAGCGCCGTCCATCCTTCGGAGACGTAGAGCTGCGACTTGTGCTTCATCACACAGGCGATCTCCCACCAGACCGCCGCCGCTTGGTTCCTGTCATCCTGCGACCGGGCCGCCCAAGACTCGCGCAGCAGCCGCATGGCGGCATGCCAGCCCCATCCTTGGCATGGCCCTTCGTGAGCTCCTCAGCCGTCCCCCATTTGGCCATGTAATTGCCGACAGCCTCGGCGCCGGACACATGAAATGCGTGCTCCCAGGCGGCGGTGCTGGTCCCATCTCCACCGGCCCGGTCAAGCTGACGCATGTATGCCGGCTGCACCGACCGAGCCAGCTCCTCGGCCTCCTCCTGGCTGTCAGCTCGAACAGCCATGACGACATGGAAATGGGGGTGGAACCCGGCCGCCTCGCTCCAGGTCCACTCCAAGACCCAAGAGAAGCCTTCAACCCGCTGCATCATGCGGGTCCACACCTTCAGCCTCTTCACGCGAGAAAAGGCCATCGCGATCCGCGTATAGACATCAGCAGCAGCCTCCTCTCGGGCGTGCCTTGTCGTGAGCGTCATCATCACGAGCCGGAAACCCAAACGCCGAGCGACTGCAATGCCGTCATTCAGAACGCCCCGCATGGTCTCCATCTTGGCGAAACCACAGTCAGGGCAGAGGAAGCCCAAGCCACACCGCTGGACGCCGGTGAAATATGCGTTGGGCACGGCTGTGCCGCCCTGGCTCTTGCGGCTGCCAACCCACTGCTCCGTCTCGGCCCCGCGGATCTGGGTCATGCCACAGAGGCCGACCTTGCCTGATGGCAAGGCATCGACCCGGTCCCATATCGCGTCAAACAAATCACGGTCATCTTGGGGGCATCGACCAGCTTCAATGAGCGCGTCTTGCTCCTCTGCCGCCGCCGCTTTTGCTGCTGCGATGTGATGCAGCGCAATGCCTGCGGCACGACGCTTGTCGGTCTCGCGCAGACGGCGGAGGCGGTGAAAAGACTGGCTGTCAGGCTGGCTCTTATTTTGTGAGGTAGGCGAAGGGTGAAAAGGTTGCCTCTTATTACCGAGGGGGGCTTCGCCCCGGCCTCACGGCCTCCCCCATCCAGGGCTACGCCCTGGCTCTTGGGCGCCTGCTGCGCGGCGCATGTCGATCCAGACGAGCTGGCGGATTGTGTCTTGGAATCAGCTGAATACGACATCGCCCTGCCTAAGCAGGGCGCGGCGCAGATCTTGCCTGTTGGCAGAGATGTGCATATCATGTCCCTCGGTCATCGGGCGATTCAGCCCGGTTTCTGATTGGGGCAAGTTCGCTGTCAGTTTGCCGACGTTCAGCGAGCAGGCCCGGTGACCACCAAAAACCTGCAAGGCAGGTCTCCATGACACCGATGAGGATGTTACGCCGCTAAGATAGCGGTCGTCAAGCATGTCATTCTTGTAAGTATTTGGCGGGAAATACTTTTTCACAACACACCGGCAAGCTTGGCTGCAGCGAGGGCAATCGCTGACAGCACAATGAGCAAGGCAACCAAGCCGGTTGCTTCGATCTCTTTGCTCTCGTTTGTGAGCTTCAGGCGGATACGGCAGTTTTTAAGCATGTCCAGGACCTCATGATGTCGTCTCGCAGGAGCTTGGTCCGTCATGGCAAATCGCCAAATGCACAGACCCTCGACATCATGAGTTCGGCCGAATGCGCGTTCTATGTTGGGGTTGAGCCGAGACACCGGCAGGGAAACAAGACACCATTTCGGGTATTCCACGCCCAGATTTTTCCCTCCTTCGTCAGAAAAAATCTGTCCCCTTAGTCGGCTAGAAATTGGGTCACGGGCCCCAATTTCTTTAACGCCTCCTGCGGTGCGCGGAACCTTCCCCCTGCATTTTGACACCACCAAGATCGCTGGCGCCTGCTGGCGCCATGCCCCACCCCGTGCCGGGGCGGGACATGGGCCATTGTCTTGCGATCCTGGCGGTATCAATGCCTTCTTTCCCTGCCTCCTCTCTTCAACTCCACCACGCCTTTGTCACCACCACCGTTTCCACCTTTGCCATGCCGTTACCTCCGGGGGTCTGGGGTCTCCCCAGCAGGGCCGAAGGCCGCATGGGGGCTTTGGGGGCTCGCCCCGCCGCGCGAAGCGCGCATAAGATTAGTTGACCGAATACTAACTGTCCGGTCATGTGCGGTCATGACCACACGGACACTCTCTCCGCAGCAAGCAGCCACCCGAGCCAAGTGTGGCAGGACATCGATCATGCGAGCGCTGCAGTCAGGGCAGCTTCGCGGCATCCGCGATAATGCAGGCAACTGGCAGATCGAGCCGGAAGCGGTCGATGACTGGATGTCCCTGCGCCGGTCACCTGACCGTCAGTCACCGGCCATGACCGATGGACAGCTTTCGGTCAGCCCTGCGGACACCCCAGAGACATTGTCGCGGCTGGCGGTCTCTGAGGCCCGCGTGGAGATGCTGACCGCCCAGCTGAGCGAGCTGCGCCAGGACCGCGACGCCTGGCGCGCCCAAGCAGAACGCTTGGCGTCAGAACGACAGTCCGACCTCATCATCCGCCCGAGCCTCATCGAGCGGTTGCTCGACCGGCTTGGGCGGCGGAGCTGATAGCTCCTCCGCAGGCTTGATCCGCATCCGGGGTCGCGCCGCATCCTCGATCAGGTTCAAAGCGTCCTGAAGCTTGGGCGGCACCTGCAAGCCCAAACGGCGGCCAATCCAACCGAGAACGCGGCTTAGGACGCCATGAGCCGTGCGGAGGTCCTCACGATCCTGGTCCAGCTCATCCTGCAAGCCTGCAAGCCGCGCTGCGCGGCTATCGAGGTTCTTGCTCCGCTGATCCAGCTGGTTTTCCCGCTGCACGACTCTCTCTGTGCGCTGCACAAGTGCATCGGCTCGCCGTTCAATCTTCTTGGCCTCTCGTGAAAGCTTCCGCGCGTCCCAACGGCGCTGCACATCAATCAGTCGAGCCCTCTCCTGCTTGCCGGTGTCGATCAACGAGTCACGCTTCGCTTCGGCCTCAATCAGCTGAGCCCGAGCAATGCGCTCCTGCTCATTCAGGCGAACCTCGCGGGTTACCAACTGCCGCTCTCGCTTGTCCAGGTCAGCAGCGCGATCACGTAGCTCAGCCGCCTGTTCACGGACCCACTTGCCAGTGGCCTTTGGTTGCGGCTTTTCGCCCGTCGCCTCGCCAATGAAATCTCTGCCATAGCCCAAGCCCAATGGTTCAACAGCGGCGTGATATGACTTTCGAGCATCACGCCGAGCGAATGGCCGCGACCAATAGGGCGAGCTGGCACGGCCTGCGGTTCGAACCGTGTCTTGTGCCGCGACTGCCGCCTTCCGGGCCTCAAATTCCTCAGAAGTCTCGCCACGCTTGCGTCGTCCAGGCACCCGCGCAGCCTTGGCGTAGGTTGGGATCACCAAGACATGCAGGTGAGGGGTGTCCTCATCGAGGTGGAGCGAGACGTGAGCCAGGTCATCCCCGTATTCGGTCTGGAGCCACTCCATCGTCCGCTCGAGCCACTCATCCAGGGCCACCTGGTCCCACTGGCCGGGCTGAAGGTCATCGCCCGGAAATACTCAGGGGAGGCAGATAGGACCATCTGCACGAAGGGTCTCTCAGCCTGCTTGGCGGGAGGTCGCACCCCAGAGGCCCACATCTGAGCTACAGCTTCGGTCTGAGTGCGCGGACCGTGCAGGACTCTGTTGAGATGGCTGCGGAGAGGGTCGATCGCAGAGCTACCGTCAGGGGTGCGATCCAGTTCATGCTCAGAAACAGCCGGATTTCAGACGCACCAACGTAGCGGGTGGTCATTACCAAATCAGGACCAATGCGACCGTGGGCCATGTTCTACTCCTCGACTATTAAGAAGAGGATATGAGCAGAGAGAGAAACTCTCTCTGCTCATATGGAGACTTTTTGGGACCCTACCCAAAGAAGTCACCATAATCGCCCTGCCGGGGCCGCCTTCCGCGGGACCCTGCCGGGGCCTCCGCCTCGCGCGCGCGGCTGCGCGGGCCATGCCCTTGCGATCACTCGGCGGGGTTGGTCTCCACCATC